>BOPV01000002.1 GCA_018332375.1 Roseiterribacter gracilis
GCGTAGTGACGGTTGGCCGTCTCGTACTCAACGTGCGCCGTCGAGATCGTGATGCCGCGCGCCTTCTCTTCCGGCGCCTTGTCGATCTGGTCGTACGCCGTAAACGTCGCACCGCCCGTCTTCGCCAACGTCTTCGTGATCGCCGCCGTCAGCGACGTCTTGCCGTGGTCGACGTGCCCGATCGTGCCGATGTTGCAGTGCGGCTTGTTACGGTTGAATTTCTCTTTGGCCATTTTGCTTCTCCGATCGGTTAGGCGAGCTTCGCCTTCACTTCGTCCGCAATCGCGGCAGGTACGGGCTCGTAGTGGTCGAACTGCATCGTGTACTGCGCGCGTCCCTTCGACATGGAACGCAGCGTGTTCACGTAGCCGAACATGTTGGCGAGCGGGATCGCAGCCGTGACCACACGCGCGTTGCCGCGCTGGTCCATGCCGCTGATCTGCCCGCGACGCGAATTGAGGTCGCCAATCACGTCGCCCATGTAGTCTTCGGGCGTCACGACTTCGACCTTCATCACCGGTTCCAGAAGAACCGGACCAGCCTTCGGCGCACCTTCACGGAAGGCAGCGCGCGAGGCGATCTCGAAAGCCTGCACCGACGAGTTCGCGTCGAACGCGGCGTCGATCAGCTCGGCTTTAAAATCGATCATCGGGAAACCGGCGATGATGCCGTTCTCTTTCACCGACGTCAGACCCGTCTTGATCGCAGCGACATTGTCGTTCGCAAGAACGTCGGCCGCGATCTTCGACTCAAACTTGAAACCAGCGCCGGCCGCGAGCGGCTCGAACGCCAGGCGCACGCGCGCGAACTGATCGGCGTCGCCGATCTGCTTCTTGTGCGTGTAGTCGACTTCAGCGCGCTTGGTGATGGTCTCGCGATACGCGACCTGGGGCGCGCCGACATTGGCGTCGACTTTGAACTCGCGCTTCATGCGGTCGACGATGATTTCGAGATGGAGCTCGCCCATCCCTTTGATGATCGTCTGACCGGTCTCTTCGTCGGTGGCGACGCAGAAGGACGGATCTTCCTGCGCCAGACGCGACAAAGCCTGCGCCATCTTTTCCTGGTCGGCCTTGGTCTTCGGCTCGACGACGACTTCGATCACCGGCTCGGGGAATTCCATCTGCTCCAGCACGACCGGCTTGGCCGGATCGCAGAGCGTGTCACCCGTGGTGGTCGCCTTCAGCGATGCGATCGCGACGATGTCGCCCGCAAACGCTTCGGTGATGTCTTCGCGCGTATTCGCATGCATCTGCAGCATGCGATCGACCTGCTCGGTCTGGCCCTTCACCGAATTCAGCACCTGGCTGCCGGCGGTGAGCTTGCCCGAATAGATGCGCAGAAAGGTCAGCGACCCGACGAACGGGTCGGTCATGATCTTGAATGCCAGCGCCGCGAACGGCGCCCCATCATCAGCAACTGCGTCGGCAACGACCGCAGTCTTGGCAGCGACGTCGAGCGGCGACGGCAGGTAATCGACGACTGCATCCAGCAACTGCTGAATGCCTTTGTTCTTGAACGCCGAGCCGCACAGCACCGGAACGAACGCGCCGGCGATCGTGCCCTTGCGGATGCAGGCCTTCAGCACGTCGATCGACGGCTCGTTGCCGGCGAGATAGGCGTTGGTCGCCGCTTCGTCCTGCTCGACCGCAATGCTCAGCAGCTTGGCGCGGTAGTCCGCGGCCTTCGCCTGCAAGTCAGCCGGGATGGCGGTTTCGTGGAACGCAGCACCGACCGTGTCGTCTTTCCAGACGATGGCCTTGTTCTTCACCAGATCGACGAGGCCGACGAAGCCAGCTTCACTGCCGATCGGCAGTTGCGTGATCAGCGGCGTCACGCCCAGGCATTCGACGATCATGTCGACCGTGCGGTCGAAATCAGCGCCGACGCGATCCAGCTTGTTGACGAAGCAGATGCGCGGCACGCCGTACTTGTCGGCCTGGCGCCACACCGTTTCCGATTGCGGCTCAACGCCGGCAACCGCGTCGAACACCGCCACCACACCGTCGAGCACGCGCAAAGAACGTTCGACTTCGATCGTGAAGTCGACGTGGCCCGGCGTGTCGATGATGTTGATGCGGTGGTCGTTCCAGAAACAGGTCGTCGCGGCCGACGTAATCGTGATGCCGCGTTCCTGCTCTTGCTCCATCCAGTCCATTGCGGCGGTGCCGTCATGGACTTCGCCAACCGTGCGCGACTTGCCCGTGTAGAACAGAATCCGTTCGGTCGTCGTCGTCTTGCCGGCGTCAATATGGGCCATGAGCCCAATATTGCGGTACCGGTTGAGAGGATGAGACCGAGACATGATTCAGGTTCCGGGGACTAAGCCGGTTACCAGCGGTAGTGCGAGAAGGCCTTGTTGGCCTCCGCCATACGATGCGTGTCTTCGCGCTTCTTGATCGCGGAACCGCGCTGTTGCGCAGCGTCCATGATCTCGTTCGACAGACGCTCCATCATCGTGCGCTCGGAACGAGCACGCGAGGCGGTGATCAGCCAACGAATTGCGAGAGCAAGCGAACGGTCCGGGCGAACTTCGACCGGAACCTGATACGTCGCACCACCGACGCGGCGCGAGCGCACTTCGACATAGGGACGAACGTTGTCGATCGCCTGATGGAAGACCGGCAGCGGCTCTTGGCGAACGCGCGTCTGGATGCGCTCGAGCGCGTCGTAGACGATGCTTTCAGCAATCGACTTCTTACCGTCATACATCATGACGTTCATGAACTTGGCCAGCGTGTGATCGCCGAACTTTGCGTCCGGGAGAACTTCACGCTTATCGGCTTGGCGGCGACGGGACATTTGCGCCTCTCCTTACTTCGGCCGCTTCGCGCCGTACTTCGAGCGCGATTGCTTGCGGTCCTTCACGCCCTGCGTGTCGAGGGTGCCGCGGATGATGTGATAGCGCACACCGGGAAGATCCTTCACGCGGCCACCACGGATCATAACGACCGAGTGTTCCTGCAGATTGTGACCTTCACCCGGAATGTACGAGGTGACTTCGAAGCCGTTCGTCAGGCGCACGCGCGCAACTTTGCGCAGCGCCGAGTTCGGCTTCTTCGGCGTCGTCGTGTAGACGCGCGTGCACACGCCGCGCTTCTGCGGGCAGGCCTTCAGGGCCGGCACCTTGTTGCGCGCTTTGAGCGGCGCGCGGGGCTTACGGATCAACTGATTGATCGTCGGCATCGGTCTCGAGCGTCCTTCCGTACGTCCTGTCTGACCTCCAGCGCGAAAACACGAAAACCTTCACAAGCGCGGCTCGCGAGCCCGCTCAGAGGTTTTCGTCAAACGCCGTCCGACCCTTGCGTCGTCGGTAGCGGCTATGTTTTTCGAACTTCGGGTTCCTGCCCGGGAGTGCGTCTAGGCGAGATGCCTACATGCCAGCCCCGAAAGGAGGCGGCGTTCTACGCGCGAGTCCCCGCCCGGTCAAGCGGAGTCTCGGCCAAAGTTCCCGGAATCCCACGGGATTTTGGGCCGAACACCCCTCGGCCGGGCACACTCTATATATACGACCAGAATCCAGCCATTCCGCCGGCTTCGGTCACGACCGGTCGGTCTGGAAAGCCAGGGGCATGGTGATCCGGAAGGGCGGATGGAGCTCGGCCGGCGGGGCCGGAAACGGCGACATGTCGCGGAGCTGGTCCAGAACCGCCCGATCGACTCGGGCATAGCCCGACCCGTCCTGGATCTCGGCCCGGAGCAAAAGCCCGGTCTGGTCGATCAGCGCCACGATCCGAACCTGGATAAAACGGGGGGCGTCGTAGGGCGCCTCGACCGACCGGCTGCGTGCGTTGAAGTGACGGCGCAGTCGCTCGACATAGTCGTCCTCGTTCCCCGGCCCGGCACCTCGGCCGGTCCCGGTTCCGACCCCGCCCTGCCCGACACCGGATCCGACCGGCGCCTGGGCCCGGACCGCAACCGGCGGCAAGACCGCCGGCAGCACCGATGGCGGCGGCACCCGGGCGAGCGCGATCGACGGGGCCGCAAGCGGGGTCCGGGCGGTTGGCGCCGGTGACCCGCCGGACTCCTGTTTCGGTTTCGGTTTGGGCGGCGGGTCGATCAAGGTGACGTCGAGCGGATCGGGCGGCGGCGCGACGCCGGCGCCCAGCTGCAGCAACAACGCTCCCAGCAGCGCCAGATGCGCCAGGACCGACCAGGTCAGGGCGCGGCGCGACCTGGCCGAGGGTGAGCGTGGATCCGCCATACATCCGAACAAACCATCCGACCACGGCGCTTGTTCGTCAGATCCACGCGCACCATGCGTGCTTTACGAAGCGACGCGGGTGAACTCGGCCTTCCAGTTGGTCTCCCAGCTCTTGCCGCCGTCGGGCGAAAAGGCCTGGGCCCAGGTCGCCTTGCCATCACCGAGATTGGTCCAGGTGTAGCGAACGCGAACCTTTCGTCCTTCCTGGACGTCGTCGCAGAAGAACTCGCCGACATTGCCGTTGAACTTGCCGACGACCGGTGCCGTATCCATCACCGGATTGTTGCTGGCGATCCAATAGATCGACCAAAGCTGCGTCTTGGGATCGAACAGACGGATCGTAAGCCCGGTCGCCTTCGGCATGTTGAGCTCGTCCATGTTGCCCATCCCGGCCGGCAACTTCTTCACGTGCAGTTCGGACTCGAACGTTTCCCACTCATTGTTGTTGGCCAGACGCTTCTTCAGCTTGTGCTGTTGCGTCTTCCACGAGCCGATCAGGAAATCGAAATCGCTCGACCCGTCGGCGGCAAAGGCGGTGACCGGCGCCAGCAGCAATGCACACAGCGCGAATGCAGCAAGGCGAAACGTAAAACGAACCATCGGACGCACTCCCCATGTGTTGTCGTCCCGCTGAGTGAAGTTGCAGGCGCGGTTCGGGACGAGGACCACTTCACCGCGCGCGCTGGAACCAAGCGCGCTTAGGCGCGTGCGAACACCATGATCCAGTTGGTCTCCCAGTTTGTGCCGCCGTCAGGCGAAAAGGCCTGCGCCCATTGGACATTGTTCCGGTCGTGCACCGTCCAGGTGTAGCGGACGCGGATCTTCTTTCCCTCGAACGTGTCGTCGCAAAAGAACTCGCCGACCGAACCGTTGAAGCGGCCGGCGACAGGGCTCGGATCCATCACGGGATTGAGCGTGCTGACCCAATGCAGCGTCCAAAGCTGTCGTGTCGGATCGAACAGCCGGATCGTCATGCCGTGCGCGCCGTTCGGCAGGTCCATTTCGTCCATGTGACCCAGACCACCTGCAAGCAGGCGCGCGTGCGAAACGCTGCTGAAGCTTTCCCACTCGTCGTTGTTGGCGAGGCGCTTCTTCAATTTGCGGTTCTGGACGTTCCAGGTGCCGGTGAAGAAATCGAAATCGTGCGATGCGTCGATCGCAAGCGCGGCGCTGGTCATGTGAGATCTCCTGAACGAACTGGAGCCAGCAGGCCCAAACCGAAGCGGCACCACGAGAACCACTTCACCCACCGCGCAGGGGCCAAAACGAAAACGGCCGCCCGGTTGCCCGGGCGGCCGTTCGCGTCTCTATGCGTGCGCTAGATTTAGGCGACGTCGGGCAATGCTGCCGCCGGCGCTTCGATCTGCTTCTGGCGCTCGGCGTTCACCGCGTTGGCAGACTTGTCGCGCTCGGCGGCAACCTGCTTCAGACGGTTCACGACGGCACCCGTACCCGCCGGGATCAGACGACCGACGATCACGTTTTCCTTCAGACCTTCCAGCGTATCGACCTTGCCGTTGACGGCGGCTTCGGTAAGCACGCGGGTCGTTTCCTGGAACGACGCAGCCGAGATGAAGCTGCGAGTCTGCAGCGACGCCTTGGTGATGCCCTGCAGAACCGGGCGGCCACGTGCCGGCTTGAGGTTCTCGGCCAGCACCTTGTCGTTCTCGTAATCGAACTCGTCGCGATCGACCTGTTCGCCGACCAACAACGTCGTGTCGCCGCCGTCTTCGATCTCGACCTTCTGGAGCATCTGACGAACGATGACTTCGATGTGCTTGTCGTTGATCTTCACGCCCTGCAGTCGATAGACGTCCTGGATCTCGTTGATGAGATACTCAGCCAGCGCCTCGACACCCATGACAGTCAGAATGTCATGCGGCACCGGATTGCCGTCCATCAGCGCATCGCCCTTCTGCACGTAGTCGCCTTCGTGCACAGCGAGATGCTTGCCCTTCGGGATCAGGTACTCGCGCGGCTCCGCACCGTCGTTCGGGTACACAAGGATACGGCGCTTGGCCTTGTAGTCCTTGCCGAACTCAACCCGACCGTCGATGTCCGAGATGATCGCGAAGTCCTTCGGACGGCGCGCTTCGAACAGTTCGGCGACACGCGGCAGACCGCCGGTGATGTCACGCGTCTTCGACGATTCACGCGGGATACGCGCCAGCACGTCACCTGCTTTTACAGAGGTGCCGTTCTCGATCGAAAGAATCGCGTCGACGCTCATGTAGTAGTTCGCGTCGAGACCCGACGGCAGCTTGATCACCTTGCCCTTGGCGTCCTTGAGGACGATGCGGGGTTTCAGATCGTTGCCGCGCGGCTGCTGGCGCCAGTCCGTGATCACCTTGGCCGAGATGCCGGTGGCTTCGTCCATGACTTCGCGGATCGACACGCCTTCGACCAAGTCGACATAGGCCGCGACACCGTCGCGTTCGGTGAGGATCGGGATCGTGTACGGATCCCATTCGGCGAGCTTCTCGCCCTTCTTCACCTTGACCTTGTCGTCAGCCAACAGCTTCGCACCGTACGGCAGGCGATGCTTGGCGCGCTCCAGGCGGTTCTCGTCGACCAGGACGAGTTCCGTGTTGCGGCCCATCACCACCAGCACGCCGGACGAGTTCTTCACGACGTTGCGGTTGTTGATCTTCACCGTCGCGTCGAACGTCGCTTCGACGCTGCTCACTTCGGTACCGCGCTGTGCTGCGCCACCAATGTGGAACGTACGCATCGTGAGCTGGGTGCCCGGCTCGCCGATCGACTGCGCCGCGATCACACCGACCGCTTCGCCTTCGTTCACCTGCGTGCCACGCGCCAGATCGCGGCCGTAGCACTTGCCGCAGATACCAACCTGGCTTTCGCAGGTCAGAACCGAACGGATCAGCACGGCGTCGACGCCAGCCTTTTCGATCTTCTCCGACGTCTCTTCGTCGAGGATCGTGCGGGCCGGAACCAGCACTTTGCCCGACAGCGGATCGATCACGTCGACTGCAGTCGTACGGCCGAGAATACGCTCGGCCAGACTGACCACGAGTTCGCCGCCATCGATCACCGACTTGGTGGTGATGCCCTTCTCGGTACCGCAATCGTCTTTGGTGATGATCGCATCCTGCGCGACGTCGACCAGACGACGCGTCAGGTAACCCGAGTTCGCGGTCTTCAACGCGGTGTCCGCGAGGCCCTTACGAGCGCCGTGGGTCGAGTTGAAGTATTCGAGAACCGAGAGGCCTTCCTTGAAGTTCGAGATGATCGGCGTCTCGATGATTTCGCCCGACGGCTTCGCCATCAGACCGCGCATACCGGCGAGCTGACGGATCTGCGCGGCCGAACCACGCGCACCCGAGTGGGCCATCATGTACACCGCGTTGACCCCCTTCTTGGCGTCGAAGCGCTGCATGCCCTTCATCATCTCGTCAGCGACCTTGTCGGTGCACTGCGACCAGATATCGACGACCTTGTTGTACTTCTCACCCTTGGTGATGAGACCGTCGGTGTATTGCTGCTCGTACTCTTTGACCTTGTCCTGCGCTTCACCGACCAGACGCTGCTTGGCGTCCGGGATGATCAGATCGTCCTTGCCGAACGAAATGCCCGCCTTGCACGCGTGGCCGAAGCCCAGCGTCATCATGCGGTCGCAGAAGATCACGGTCTCTTTCTGACCGCAGTGACGGTACACCGCGTCGATGACGTTGGTGACGTCCTTCTTGGTCAGAATGCGGTTGACCAGCTTGAACGGAACCGCTGCGTTCTTCGGCAGGATTTCGCCCAGCAGCATGCGGCCCGGCGTGGTTTCGATCGTTTCGTACTTGGTCGAACCGTCCGGCTGCGTCATCGGCCAACGCGCCTTGATCTTCGAATGCAGCGTGACCGCTTTGGCTTCGATCGCGTGCTGCACTTCACCGATGCCGGTGAAGATCGAGTTCTCGCCCACCTGACCGTCGAGTTGCATCGACAGGTAGTAGAGACCCAGCACGATGTCCTGGCTCGGCACGATGATCGGCTTGCCGTTGGCCGGGCTGAGGATGTTGTTGGTCGACATCATCAGCACGCGCGCTTCCAACTGCGCTTCGAGCGACAGCGGAACGTGCACGGCCATCTGGTCGCCGTCGAAGTCGGCGTTGAAGGCGGTGCAGACCAGCGGATGAAGCTGGATTGCCTTGCCTTCGATCAGCGTTGGTTCGAACGCCTGGATGCCCAGACGATGCAAGGTCGGCGCGCGGTTCAGCAACACCGGATGTTCGCGGATCACCTCTTCCAAGATGTCCCAAACTTCCGGGCGTTCCTTCTCGACCATGCGCTTGGCGGCCTTCACCGTCGACGCCATGCCGTAGAGTTCGAGCTTGTGGTAGATGAACGGCTTGAACAGCTCGAGCGCCATCTTCTTCGGAAGACCGCACTGGTGGAGCTTCAGCTCCGGACCAACGACGATCACCGAACGACCCGAATAGTCGACGCGCTTGCCGAGCAGGTTCTGACGGAAGCGACCCTGCTTGCCCTTCAGCATGTCGGACAGCGACTTCAACGGACGCTTGTTGGCGCCGGTGATGACGCGGCCGCGACGGCCGTTGTCGAACAGAGCGTCAACCGCTTCCTGCAGCATGCGCTTTTCGTTGCGCACGATGATGTCGGGCGCGCGCAGTTCGATCAGGCGCTTCAGGCGATTGTTGCGGTTGATCACGCGGCGATACAGATCGTTCAGATCGCTCGTCGCGAAGCGACCCCCGTCCAGGGGAACGAGAGGCCGCAGTTCCGGCGGAATCACCGGGACGACGTCCAGGATCATCCAGGCCGGGTGCGTGCCCGATTCCAGGAACGCTTCGATCAGCTTCAGGCGCTTGACCAGCTTCTTGCGCTTCGCTTCGCTCGACGTCTCTTTCAGCTCTTCGCGCACGGTGACGCGTTCGGCTTCGAGGTCGACGCGCTCGAGCAGCTTCTTCAGCGCTTCGGCGCCGATGCCGGCTTCGAAGGCTTCATCGCCGTATTCTTCCTGGGCGCGGATGAACTCCTCCTCGCCCATGAGCTGACGCATCTTCAGATCCGTCATGCCAGGTTCGATGACGATGTAGTTCTCGAAATAGAGAACCCGCTCGAGTTCCTTCAGCGTCATGTCGAGCATGAGGCCGATGCGGCTCGGCAGCGACTTCATCAACCAGATGTGCGCAACCGGCGACGCCAGTTCGATATGGCCCATGCGCTCGCGGCGCACCTTCTGCAAGGTGACTTCGACGCCGCACTTCTCGCAGATGATGCCCTTGTATTTCATCCGCTTGTATTTGCCGCACAGGCATTCGTAGTCCTTGATCGGACCAAAAATGCGCGCGCAGAACAGGCCGTCGCGTTCCGGCTTGAACGTGCGGTAATTGATCGTTTCCGGCTTTTTGATTTCGCCGAACGACCACGAGCGGATCTGCTCCGGGCTCGCGATTGCGATCTTGATCTGGTCGAAGCTCTGCGGACCAGTGACCTGGCCGAAGATCTGCATCAGTTCATTCATGATGTGACTCCCGCGCTCGCGATTAGAA
This sequence comes from Roseiterribacter gracilis, assembly GCA_018332375.1. Taxonomy (GTDB): domain Bacteria; phylum Pseudomonadota; class Alphaproteobacteria; order BOG-932; family Roseiterribacteraceae; genus Roseiterribacter; species Roseiterribacter gracilis. Next base: position 9,727 of record BOPV01000002.1, read on the forward strand.
CGAGCGCTGCTTGAGATCGACGTTCAGGCCGAGCGACTTCAATTCCTTCACGAGGACGTTGAAGGACTCGGGAATGCCGATTTCGAAATTGTCTTCGCCGCGAACGATCGCTTCGTAGGCCTTGGTACGGCCGCCGACGTCGTCCGACTTCACGGTCAGCATTTCCTGCAGCGTGTAGGCGGCGCCGTACGCTTCGAGCGCCCAGACCTCCATTTCGCCGAAGCGCTGACCGCCGAACTGCGCCTTGCCACCCAGCGGCTGCTGCGTGACGAGCGAGTACGGGCCGATCGAACGTGCGTGGATCTTGTCGTCGACCAAGTGATGCAGCTTCAGCATGTAGATGTAGCCGACAGTCACTTTGCGATCGAACGACTCACCGGTACGGCCGTCAGTCAGGGTGACCTGACCCGACGTCGCCAAACCGGCCATCGTCAGCATGCGATTGATGTCGTCTTCACGCGCGCCGTCGAACACCGGCGTCGCGATCGGAACACCACCGCGCAAATCGTGGCCCATCTCGACGACTTCGGCGTCGTCGAGACCGTTGATGTCGGTCGCGTAGACCTCGTCGCCGTAGACCTCTTTCAGCTTCGCGCGCAGCGGGCCGGAGTCTTTGCCGTTGGCCTGGTACTTGGTGACCAGTTCGCCGATCTGACGACCCAGACGCGCCGAGGCCCAGCCCAGATGCGTCTCGAGAATCTGACCGACGTTCATGCGCGACGGCACGCCCAGCGGGTTCAGCACCAGATCAACCGACGTACCGTCTTCGAGATACGGCATGTCTTCGACCGGCACGATGCGCGAGACGACACCCTTGTTGCCGTGACGGCCGGCCATCTTGTCGCCCGGCTGCAGCTTGCGCTTCACCGCGACGAACACTTTGACCATCTTCATCACGCCGGGTGGCAGCTCGTCACCGCGCTGCAGCTTCTCGACCTTGTTCTCGAAGCGCGCTTTCAGATCCGACACAGCTTGATCGAACGTGCCGCCCATCGATTCGATGGCCGACATCGTCTTCTCGTCATCGACGCCGATCTGGCGCCACTGACCCTGTGTCAGATCGGCGAGATCGTCTTCGGTGACCTGCTTGCCGGGCTTGAAGCCCTTCGGACCGGTCACAGCCTTGTGGCCGATCAGCACTTCTTTCAGACGGCCATAGAACGAGCGCTCGAGAATGCGAAGTTCGTCGTCGCGGTCTTTTGCGAGACGTTCGATTTCCGCCGCTTCGATTTGCAGCGCGCGCTGGTCCTTGTCGACGCCGCGACGCGAGAAGACGCGCACTTCGACGACCGTGCCCTGCACGCCCGGCGGAACGCGCAGCGACGTGTCTTTCACGTCCGACGCCTTCTCACCGAAGATGGCGCGCAGAAGCTTTTCTTCCGGCGTCATCGGGCTTTCGCCCTTCGGCGTGACTTTGCCGACCAGCACGTCGCCCGGCTTCACTTCGGCACCGATATAGACGATGCCGGCTTCGTCGAGTGCCTTGAGGCCTTCTTCGCCGACGTTCGGAATGTCGCGCGTGATTTCTTCCTGACCCAGCTTCGTATCGCGGGCCATGACTTCGAATTCTTCGATATGGATCGAAGTGAACACGTCGTCACGGACGATGCGTTCCGAAATCAGGATCGAGTCTTCGAAGTTGTAGCCATTCCACGGCATGAACGCGACGAGCACGTTCCGGCCCAACGCCAATTCACCGAACTCGGTCGAAGGACCGTCGCCGATGATGTCGCCGGCGCGAACCTGATCGCCGACACGCACCAGCGGACGCTGGGTGATGCAGGTGTTCTGGTTCGAACGCTGGAACTTGCGCAGCTTGTAGATGTCGACGCCCGGCGCCGCAGAGTCCTGCTCTTCGGTCGCGCGGATGACGATACGCGTTGCGTCGATCTGGTCGACCACGCCGGTACGGCGGGCCGTGATCGCAGCACCCGAGTCACGCGCAACCGTGCCTTCCATGCCGGTGCCAACCAACGGCGCGTCGGCCTGCAACAGCGGCACCGCTTGGCGCTGCATGTTCGAGCCCATCAGCGCGCGGTTCGCGTCGTCGTTTTCCAGGAACGGAATCAACGCTGCGGCCACCGACACGATCTGCTTCGGCGAGACGTCGATCAGATCGATCACGTCCGGCTTCACCATCATGTAGTCGCCCGAGGCGCGTGCCGAGACCAGATCGTCGGTGAACTTGCCGCCCTTATCCAGGTTGGCGTTCGCCTGCGCGATCGTGTGACGGCTTTCTTCCATTGCCGACAGGTACACGACCTCGTCGGTGACGCGGCTGTCCTTCACCTTGCGGTACGGGCTTTCGATGAAGCCGTACTGGTTCACACGCGCATAGGTCGCCAGGCTGTTGATCAGACCGATATTCGGGCCTTCCGGCGTTTCAATCGGGCAGATACGGCCGTAATGCGTCGGATGCACGTCGCGCACTTCGAAGCCAGCGCGTTCGCGGGTCAGACCGCCCGGTCCAAGCGCCGAGAGACGACGCTTGTGCGTGATCTCCGACAGCGGGTTGGTCTGGTCCATAAACTGCGACAGCTGCGACGAGCCAAAGAACTCGCGCACCGCAGCAGCGGCCGGCTTCGCGTTGATCATGTCGTGCGGCATGACCGTGTCGATATCCACCGAGCTCATACGCTCGCGGATCGCACGTTCCATACGCAGCAGACCGACGCGGACCTGGTTCTCCATCAACTCGCCGACCGAACGCACGCGGCGATTGCCGAGATTGTCGATGTCGTCGATTTCGCCGCGGCCGTCTTTCAGCTCGATCAGCGTCTTGAGGATTGCGAGAATGTCGTCCTTGCGCAGCACGCGAACCTGATCGTCCGTCTGGAAGCCCAGACGTGCGTTCATCTTCACGCGGCCGACGGCCGACAGGTCGTAACGCTCTTGGTCGAAGAACAAACCGCTGAACAGTGTCTCGGCCGATTCCAAGGTCGGCGGCTCGCCCGGGCGCATGACGCGGTAGATGTCGATCAGCGCGTCTTCGCGGGTCGCATTGCGGTCGATCGCCATCGTGTTGCGCAGATACGCACCGACGGTGATGTGATCGATCGCCAGCAGCGGCAGCTCACGCACGCCCATCTGCGACAGCTTCTCGACGTCTGCCAAAGTCAGCTCGTCGCCGGCTTCGTGCAACACGATGCCGTTCGACTCGTCGATGATGTCGGTGGAGAGATAGCGGCCAACCAGCTCGTCGCCGGTGACGTAGATGAACTTCAGACCCTGCTCTTGCAGCGCCTTCGCCTTACGCGGCGTGATCTTGTCGCCGATTTCAGCAACGACCTGACCGGTGTCGGCGTCGACGAGGTTGCTCGTCAATTTGACGCCGCGCAGACGATCGGGATCGAAGGTTGTCTTCCAGCCTTTGAGGCCGACTTCATCGGTCGAGACGGCCGGGACAGCGGCAGCCTTCTTCGATGCGCTTTTGGAAGCAGTCTTCGATGCCGTCTTCGAGGCGGCCTTCGCAGCAGTCTTCTTGGTCGTCTTCTTGGCAGCGACCGGAACTTCTTCCGGCTCGACCACGACGGCGTTGGCGCCGACGCGGGTGTAGGTCACGCTGTCATAGAAAGCCGACAGGATTTCTTCGCGCGTCATGCCGTTGATGGCACGACGATCGATTTCTTCGCCGGTCTGCTTGACGCGCGCGCGGTAGCTTTCGGTCGCCTTCGCATCGAGCGCATAGAGCAACGTCGTCACCGGCAGTTTGCGGCGACGGTCGATACGAACGTAGACGTGATCCTTGGCGTCGAATTCGAAGTCGAGCCACGAACCGCGATACGGGATGACGCGCGCGGCGAAGAGATACTTGCCGCTCGAGTGGGTCTTGCCCTTGTCATGGTCGAAAAAGACGCCCGGCGAACGGTGCATCTGGCTGACGATGACGCGTTCGGTGCCGTTGACGACGAAGGTGCCGTTGTTGGTCATCAACGGCATGTCGACCATGTAGACATCTTGTTCTTTGATGTCGCGGATCGAGCGCAGGCCCGAATCTTCATCGACGTCGAACACCGACAAACGCAGCGTCACCTTCAAGGGAGCTGCGTACGTCATGCCGCGCTGCTGGCACTCGTCGACGTCGTATTTCGGCTGTTCGAGTTCGTACTTCACGAAGTCGAGTTCAGCGCGTTCGCTGAAGTCGCGGATCGGGAAGACCGAACGGAACACTTCTTCCAGGCCAGTGATCGTGCGCTTCTCGGGCAGCACGTCCATCTGCAGGAATTTTTCGTACGACGAGCGCTGGACCTCGATGAGGTTCGGCATCTCAGTGACTTCGGGGATGCGCCCGAACGTCTTGCGGATGCGCTTCGAACCCGAGAACGAGCGGATAGCGGCAGTATCGGCCATTTGGACTGGGACTCCGGCGGTATGTCATCGGAGCCCCGCGGACAGGCGGAGCGGAAACTAGACCGGTGACGGCCGCGTTCACGGCTGTAGGTCACCCTTGGATGGGAGCGCGGGTTCCGAACCGTCTGTCCACGGCCTATCCCCGGTCCCGTCCGTCGCCTGCTTCAGAAGCACAGGCGGTAAACGGCAAAAAGACGACAACACCGGCGGCCCTTGGGGGGCCACCGGTGCTGCGTCTAATTCAGTACGTCGCTGAGCAGCGAGTTACTTAATATCGACCTTGGCGCCAGCTTCTTCAAGCTGCTTCTTGATCTTCTCGGCTTCGTCCTTCGACACGCCTTCCTTGACGGCCTTCGGGGCGCCTTCGACCAGGTCCTTGGCTTCCTTGAGGCCCAGGCCGGTGATGGCGCGGACTTCCTTAATGACGTTGATCTTCGTGGCGCCGGCGTCAGCCAGGATCACGTTGAACTCGGTCTTTTCTTCAGCAGCCGGGGCACCAGCAGCGGCACCACCAGCGGCGGCAACAGCCACCGGCGCGGCAGCCGAAACGCCCCACTTCTCTTCCAGCAGCTTCGCGAGTTCAGCCGCTTCCAGAACGGTCAGCGCCGACAGATCGTCGACGATCTTGGCCAAATCAGCCATGTGAGTTCACTCCTAATTCGAACAGGTTCGGTTCAAGTAATTGCGGCTTAGGCCGCATCGCCTTTGGCGGCATACGCGCCAAGAACTCGCGCGAGCTGCGACGCCGGTGCCTGAACGACGCCAGCGATTTTGGTCGCTGGGGCCTGGACGAGGCCGACGAGCTTGGCTCGGAGTTCGTTGATCGAAGGCAGTTTGGCCAGCGCCTGCACGCCAGCGGCGTCCAGAGTCTGTTCACCCAAACCACCGCCCAGGATAACGAACTTGTCGTTTTCCTTGGCGAAATCGGCAGCCACTTTGGCGGCAGCGACCGGATCGCGTGAGAACGCGATGGCGGTCGGCCCCTTCAGCAGGCCATCGATACCTTCGAACCGCGTGCCTTTGATTGCGATGCGCGCAAGCCGGTTCTTTGCGACCTTCAAACTCGCTTCGGCACCACGCATACGCGAACGCAGGTTCGTCATCTCGGCGACGGTCAGACCCGAATAATGGGCGACCACGACGAGATTCGTTTCCTGTAGCGCAGCATGGATCGAAGCGACGGACGCTTCCTTTTGCGTGCGATCCACGGAGTACTCCGTCTCTCTCGTTGCACATGAACGCGGCTCGGCTGTTCGCCGAAACGCGCCCGGTTCGTCCTGTTCGAGAAGAGAGGAAGGCAAGGCTGGCCCATCTAGGGTCCAGGCCTGGAATTCCAACTCCCGTCTATTGCAAGGAATTAAGCCAGGCCCCTTCTTTCGTTTGGGCCGGCACTTGCAGTCTCGGACAGGTAATCGGCGACCGAGGTCGCCGAAGGCGGGGTGGATACGCCCCTGCGGAGCCTATGGCAACGAAAAAGGGCGCGGCCTTTCGACCGCGCCCTTCATTGAAGTCCAGATCGTCAGATCAGAGGGTGACGGTCGACGGATCGACTTTCACGCCCGGACCCATGGTCGAGCTGATCGAGATCTTCTGGATGTAGGTGCCCTTGGCGCCAGCCGGCTTGGCCTTGGCGATCGCCTGGATGAAGGCGGTGATGTTGCCCACCAGCGCTTCTTCCGAGAACGAGGCCTTGCCGATGCCAGCCTGGATGATGCCGGCCTTCTCAGCGCGGAACTCGACCGAGCCGCCCTTGGCGTCTTTGACCGCCTGGGCAACGTTCGGCGTGACCGTGCCGAGCTTCGGGTTCGGCATCAGGCCGCGCGGGCCCAGAACCTTACCCAGCTTGCCGACCACCATCATCATGTCCGGCGCCGCGATGACGCGGTCGAAATCCATCATGCCGCCGGTGATCTGGTCAGCCAGATCATCGCCGCCAACGAATTCCGCACCGGCCTTCTTGGCTTCGTCCGCTTTGTCGCCCTTGGCGAACACAGCGACGCGCACCGTCTTGCCGGTACCGTTCGGCATCTGCACGACACCGCGCACGTTTTGATCGGCGTGACGCGGATCGATGCCGAGATTCATCGCAACTTCGATGGTCTCGTCAAACTTGGCGGTCGCGCCAGCTTTGATCAGCTTCACAGCGTCGGTGAGCGAAATCGCCTTGTCGCGATTGACGCCCGTGTAGGCCTTCTTCAGGCGCTTTCCAACGAATGCCATTGTATCAAGCCCCCGTCACTTCGAGGCCCATCGAACGGGCCGAGCCGATCAACATGCGAGTCGCCGCTTCGACGTCATTCGCATTCATGTCCGGCATCTTCTGCTTCGCGATACCGCGGATCTGATCGACCGAAATCTGGCCGACGAAACCCTTACCCGGCGTCTGCGAGCCCTTCTGCAGCTTCGCTTCCTTCATCAGGAAGTAGCTGTTCGGCGGGGTCTTGGTGATGAACGAGAAGGTACGGTCAGCATAGACGGTGATGACGACCGGAATCGGCATCCCCGGCTCCATGTCGCCGGTCTTCGCGTTGAAGGCTTTGCAGAACTCCATGATGTTCAGGCCGCGCTGACCCAGCGCCGGACCAATCGGCGGCGACGGGTTCGCTTTGCCGGCGGGTACTTGGAGTTTGATGTACCCAGTAATCTTCTTCGCCATGTCGTCCTCCTTACATGCCGCAACCGTCTAGGTTTCGGCGGAGAGCGTGGTGCAGCGCTGGCGACGCCTCCCACGCATGTTGACCGCGTCTCGTTAGAGAAGCGGATGCACGCAGATCAGAGTTTTTCGACCTGCGTGTATTCGAGTTCGACCGGGGTCGAACGACCGAAGATCGACACCGCCACTTTGAGGCGCGAGCGTTCTTCGTCGACTTCTTCCACCGTGCCGTTGAACGAAGTGAACGGACCGTCGGAAACGCGCACCTGTTCGCCCACCTCGTAGGTGATCGACGGACGCGGACGATCGATGCCCTCTTTGATCTGGCCCATGATCCGCGAGGCTTCGGTCTCGCTGATCGGCACCGGCTTGCCGCCGCCACCGAGAAAACCGGTGACCTTTGGCGTGTTCTTGACCAAGTGCCAGGTGTCGTCGGTCATGTGCATCTTGATCAGCACATAGCCGGGGAAAAACTTGCGCTCCGCGTTCACCTTCGAACCGCGGCGCACTTCGACCACTTCTTCGGTCGGAACAAGAATCTCTTCGAACATGTCCGAGATGCCGATCTTGGCGGCCTTCTCGAGAATGCCCTGGCGCACTTTCTTCTCGAAGCCCGAGTAGACGTGCATCACGTACCAACGCGCTGTGGTGCCCATCGCGTTCAGCCTCCGATACCGAGCACGAGACGCAGCACCCACGCGATGATCTGATCCGTGAAGAACAGGAACAGCGACGCAAGGATCACCATCACGAACACCATTGCGGTGGTGATCATGGTTTCCTTGCGGCTCGGCCAAGCGACCTTGGAGGCCTCTTGGCGCGTTTGGGTGATGAATTCGATTGGGCTGGTCATGCGATGTTGATCGGCGTCTGGGCGGTGGCAGGAGTGGAGGGGATCGAACCCCCAACCCCCGGTTTTGGAGACCGGTGCTCTACCAGTTGAGCTACACTCCTAAAGCGCCGACCTCCCAAGAAACCCGTTCGGGTACTCGTTGCGGAAATACAAGGTGCCGCGGACCTGGGTAGGCCGCGGCAGAGGGCGGGTTCTAGCGGACCGCCCCCGACGCCGCAAGATCAGGCTTTACGATCCGACCTTGGCGGTATGCCGCGGAGCGGCGGCGGCGGGTTGCCGCGGGGCTGCCGGCTTTGCCGGCGCGGCGACGGTCTTTTTGTCCAGCGAAGCTGCGGGTGCCTTTTTCTTCGCCTTGAGTCGGTCGGTGGTGCTGGTCTTGACCGGCTCGGCGGCCGGCTTTGCTTCGCCCGCAAAAGCGGCACTGCCCATCACGGTCAGCGCCATGGCGACGAGCGCCACGCGTCGAATCTGTCCCATGTCCCTCTCCCCTGCCCCTGAAACGACGCAGGGCCGGCTCTCGTGAAGAGACCCGGCCCTGCGGATACGACCCTATGCGGGTTCTTTTCGCTTTGCTTTACGCGATGATCTTGGCGACGACGCCGGCACCGACGGTGCGGCCGCCTTCGCGGATGGCGAAGCGCAGGCCTTCATCCATCGCGATCGGTGCGATCAGCTCGACTTCCATCGAGATGTTGTCGCCCGGCATCACCATTTCCGTGCCTTCCGGCAGCTTCACCATCCCCGTCACGT
>BOPV01000003.1 GCA_018332375.1 Roseiterribacter gracilis
CGCCAGGTTGGTGTTCCGGCGATCGTCGTGTTCATGAACAAGGTCGACATGGTCGACGACGCGGAACTGCTCGACCTGGTTGAGCTGGAAATTCGCGAGCTGCTGTCGAAGTACGAATTCCCGGGCGACGACATTCCGATCGTGAAGGGCTCGGCGCTGGTCACGTTGGAAGACGGTGATCCGGAAATCGGCGAGAAGCGCATCCTGGAATTGATGGCGGAAGTGGATCGCTACATTCCGCAGCCGGAGCGTCCGAAGGATCGTCCGTTCCTGATGCCGATCGAAGACGTGTTCTCGATCTCGGGCCGCGGCACGGTGGTCACGGGTCGTATTGAGCGCGGCATCGTGAAGGTCGGTGAAGAAATCGAAATCGTCGGCATCAAGGCGACGACGAAGACGACGGTCACGGGCGTGGAAATGTTCCGCAAGCTGCTGGATAGCGGTGAAGCTGGCGACAACGTTGGTTGCCTGCTGCGCGGCACGAAGCGCGAAGACGTGGAACGCGGCCAGGTTCTGTCGAAGCCGGGTTCGATCACGCCGCACACCAAGTTCACGGCGGAAGCGTACATTCTGACGAAGGAAGAAGGCGGTCGTCACACGCCGTTCTTCACCAACTACCGTCCGCAGTTCTATTTCCGCACGACCGACGTGACGGGGATGGTGAAGCTGCCGGAAGGCACGGAAATGGTGATGCCGGGCGACAACATCTCGATGGAAGTCGAGCTGATCGCACCGATCGCGATGGATGAAGGCCTGCGCTTCGCCATCCGCGA